>NZ_JAODBU010000005.1:0-29808 GCF_025336545.1 Eubacterium album
CAAAAGCCCGGAAATGCGACTGCGCTTGCGCAGAGTCGCATGAGCCGGGCGCAAGAACAGCGAGAAACAAATGTTTCGAGCTGGCGGAAGCGGAAGCGGCGAAGCCGATTAGCAAAAGCCCGGAAATGCGACTGCGCTTGCGCAGAGTCGCATGAGCCGGGCGCAAGAACAGCGAGAAACAAATGTTTCGAGCTGGCGGAAGCGGAAGCGGCGAAGCCGATTAGCAAAAGCCCCAAAATGCGACTGCGCTTGCGAGCCCACGGTTTGGCAGGGCTTATTCTGTATGCTTAAAGGAGAAATGTTATAATGAGAATATTAGGACTTGATTTTGGCTCAAAGACAGTAGGAGTTGCAATTACAGATCCGTTAGGGATGACTGCACAGGGCATGGAAATAGTGAGAAGGGAATCACCTAATAAATTAAGAAAGACTCTTTCAAGAATAGAGACAATTATTAAAGAAAATGATGTTGAATTAATAGTATTAGGATTACCTGTAAATATGGATGGAAGTTCAGGTGAAAGAGTTGAAAAGACAAAAGAATTTGCAGATATGCTTACACGTAGAAGCGGAGTGGAGATTATTTTTCAGGACGAACGATTAACAACGGTTGAAGCATATGAAATAATGAATGAAGCAGGAATAAAAAGGGAAGACAGATACAAATATGTTGACCAGATTGCTGCCACAATTATTCTAGAGGATTATCTTAATTCGCATCGTTAAAAGTTATATGGTAGGAATATGACTTTTCATAACAGACTATGTATAGATATTTTTATTAACTGTCAGGAAAAAATCATTAATTTGATGGAATGTACGCAGATAAATAGTTAGATTAATTAAAAAATGAAGGTATTATTTCGTGAAGGATAGGAATGTTTATAATTATAAATAATAATTATAAATGCCTAATTAAGTACTTTGCAGATACCAAAGTTAGTATAGAAAAGTAATAGGAGGAAACAAAATGAACGAAGTTCATTTTCTATAAATGTTTCCGACGAATAGCCGCCGACCGAAGGGCGGGGGCATTACATATTTTTCAGGAGGAGATATAGTCAAATGGATGGAAAGATAATTTTCAAAAATGAGCAGGGTGAAAATGAAGAATTCACAGTTTTATTAGAAACAAAAGTAAATAATATAAAATATATTCTTGTTGAAAAAGAAGATGAAGAGATAGCATATATTTTTAAGGACACATCAGATGATAGTAGTGAAGAAGCTGTTTATGAAGTAGTTTTAGATGAAGATGAAGTAGGATATATCGGAAAGATTTTTTCAGAACTATTAGAAGATGTAGATTTAGTATAATACGAATATGAACGGAGAAATATAGGAGGGAAATATTAATGAGCGAGACTGGAAAGTTGAAAATAATTCCATTAGGCGGTTTAGAGCAGATTGGAATGAATATGACAGCTTTTGAATATGAAGATGGCATAATAGTAGTCGATTGCGGATTGTCATTTCCGGATGATGATATGCTTGGAATAGATTTAGTAATACCGGACATTACTTATTTAAGAGAAAATAAGGACAAGATAAAAGGATTTTTTATAACACATGGACATGAAGATCATATTGGTGCGTTACCATATGTTTTAAAAGAAATCAGTGCACCATTGTATGCAACAAAACTTACAATGGGAATTATAGAAGGAAAGCTTGAAGAACATCAGATCAAAGATATAGTTAAAAGAAAAGTAGTTAAATATGGTCAGAACATAAACGCAGGTAAATTCAGAGTTGAATTTATTAAGACAAACCATAGTATAGCTGATGCGGCAGCATTTGCCATTCATACACCTGTTGGTGTTATTGTTCATACAGGTGACTTTAAGGTAGATTATACACCTGTATTTGGTGATGCAATTGATTTAGCAAGATTTAGTGAATTAGGAAAAAAAGGCGTATTGGCAGTTATGTGTGACAGTACAAACGTATTAAGACCTGGATTTACACCTTCAGAAAGTACGGTTGGTGCAACATTTGACCACATTTTTTCAGAACATCCTAAGACAAGAATTATTATTGCTACATTTGCATCAAATGTAGACAGAGTTCAGCAGATTATCAATTCAGCTGACAAATACAACAGAAAAGTTGTAGTAGAAGGAAGAAGTATGGTTAATATTATTTCAGTTGCAAAAGAATTGGAATATTTAAAGATACCTGATAATACATTGATTAATATTGAAGAAATGAAAAATTATACTGATGACCAGTTGGTACTTATTACAACAGGAAGTCAGGGAGAATCAATGGCAGCCCTTTCAAGAATGGCAGCATCACTTCATAGAAAAGTAAGTATTAAACCGGGAGATACTATTGTGTTTAGTTCAACACCTATCCCTGGAAATGAAAAAGCTGTAAGTAAAGTAATTAATGAATTATATATGAAGGGGGCAGAGGTTATTTTCCAGGATACACATGTTTCAGGGCATGCGTGTCAGGAAGAAATTAAATTAATATATTCTCTGTTAAAACCTAAATATGCAATACCTGTACATGGTGAATACAGACATTTAATGGTTCATGGACAGTTAGTTCAGAAATTAGGAATTCCTAAAGAAAATGTATTTATTATGAAATCAGGGGATGTTTTAAGTATTGATGAAAATGATGCAAAGATTACAGGAAAAGTCCCTGCAGGTTCCGTATTAGTTGATGGTCTTGGAGTAGGTGATGTAGGTAACATCGTTCTTAGAGACAGACAGAATCTTGCTGAAAACGGAATTATAATTGTGGTACTTACTTTGCAAAAATATACAAATCAGTTACTTGCAGGACCTGATATTGTAACAAGAGGTTTCGTATATGTAAGAGAGTCAGAAAATCTTATTGACGAAGCAAAGGAAGTTGTGGCAGAAGCATTAGACAACTGTTTAAGTAAAAACTCAGTTGACTGGGGTAAAATTAAAATGGTTGTAAAAGATAGTTTAGGTGAATATTTATGGAAGAAGATGAAGAGAAATCCAATGATTCTTCCAATAATCATGGAAGTTGAATAATCCGGGAGGAGCTTATGGTTAGGCGAAAAACATCAGAAGGCTTTGCAAGAGTTATGAGTAAAGTATTAAAATATTTGGTGATGTTTGTTGTCATTTACTATTTTGCAGCAGCAGCTTTTGTATTTGGCAGACAGTTATTCACAGACAAGGGAGCAGCACCTGCACCTGGGATGGATATGACAATTGAAGTAACTAAGAACACATCAATAAAAGATTTTGCAAAGACATTAGAAGAATACGGAATTATAAATGATGATAAAGTATTATGGGTTGAGTCATTTATATATGAAGTAAAGGTTGTAAAGCCGGGAACATATACTTTCAATACTTCTGATAACGGTGAAAAAATATTAAAAGTTATCAAAAGTGAAGGTAAAACTGATGAAGAAGAGACAACAACGGAATAAGAGAGGTTGATATGATAGTAAATGAAAGAATTGTATCATACATGCATTCGTTGGAAAAAAATAATAGTCAGGTTTTAGAGCAGATAGAAATAGAGGCTCATAAGGACAATGTGCCGATTATCAGAAAAGAAATGGAAAGTTTCTTAAGAGTTATTCTGGCAATAAAAAAACCTAAAAGAATATTAGAGCTGGGTACCGCAGTTGGGTACTCAGCCATTTTAATTAGTGAATGTTTAGATGAAGATGGAAAAATTACTACAATAGAAAATTATGAAAAAAGAATTCCTATCGCAAAAGAAAATATAAAAAAAGCAGGAAAAGAAAATGTGATTGATCTTTTAGAAGGAGATGCGTTGGAAATTATGCCTACACTAAAAGATGATAGCTTTGACTTTGTATTTATGGATGCGGCAAAGGCTCAGTATATTAATTTTCTTCCGCATGTTTTAAGATTAATGAAAACAGGAGGAGTACTAATTACTGACAATGTTCTTCAGGAAGGTGATTTGATAGAATCTAAATATGTTGTAAGAAGAAGAGACAGAACAATTCATAAACGAATGCGGGAATATATGTATGAAGTAAAGAACAATGAACAGTTAGAAACATCCATCGTTCCAATTGGAGATGGAATAACAATAAGTGTAAAGAAGAGATAAATATGAGAAATGTAGAATTATTAATTCCGGCAAGCAGTCTGGAAGTTTTAAAAACAGCAGTAAAATATGGGGCAGATGCCGTATATATTGGTGGAGAAGTATTTGGACTTAGAGCAAAAGCGAAGAACTTTTCATTAGAAGAAATGCGAGAAGGTGTAAAATTTGCACATGAACATAATGTAAAAGTATATGTTACTGCAAATATACTCGCCCACAATGCAGATTTAGAGCCTGTAAGAGCTTATTTTGAAGATTTAAAAACAGTAAACATGGATGCACTTATAATCGCTGACCCTGCAATATTTACAATTGCAAAAGAAATGCTTCCGGATACTGAAATTCATATCAGCACTCAGGCTAATAATACAAATTATGGAACATATAATTTCTGGTACAATCTTGGAGCAAAGAGAGTTGTAACCGCAAGGGAATTATCAATGAAGGAGATAAAAGAAATAAGAGAACATATTCCTGATGATATGGAAATTGAAACATTTGTACATGGAGCAATGTGTATTTCTTATTCAGGAAGATGCCTTTTGTCAAGCTTTATGGCAGGACGTGATGCAAATAAAGGCGCATGCACTCATCCATGCAGATGGAAATATGCCGTTATGGAAGAATCAAGAGAAGGACAGTATATGCCTGTTTATGAAAATGAACGTGGAACATATATTTTTAACTCGAAAGATTTGTGCATGATAGAGCATATTCCTGAACTTATAGATGCCGGAATCGATAGTTTTAAAATAGAAGGAAGAATGAAAACTGCCCTTTATGTAGGTACGGTTGCAAGAACATACAGAATGGCAATTGATGATTATTTAGAAAGCCCTGACAAGTATTATGCAAACCTTGATAAGTACAGGGAGTTGATTTCACAGTGTACATTCAGACAGTATACAACCGGATTTTTCTTTGGAAAACCAGATGAAACAACACAGATATACGATAAAAATGTGTATGAAAGAAATTATGTTTATCTTGGACTTGTCGGAGAAAAGGTTGGGGAACATAAATACACAATAACACAGAAAAATAAATTCTGCGTTGGAGATACAATTGAGGTTATGAAAAAAGACGGAAGAGACATTGAAGTTAAAGTAATTTCAATTCAGGATGAAGAAGGAAACGAAATGGAAAGTTGTCCACATCCACAACAGAAGTTATTTATTGATTTAGGAATTGAATTAGAACTAGGAGATATTCTTAGAAAAAAAGATGTTGTAACAGCGTAAAATAAATAGGAAGTGACAGGCACCCGTTATGTGATTTGTGCATAAAATGTATAAAGCATGTGACGAGGTGCCTTTTTTTGAAGACATTTAAAGAGCCTTTGACACCAAAGGAAGAGAAAAAATATCTGGAAAGATATGCACAGGGAGATAAGCTGGCGAAGGATATATTAATAGAGAGTAATTTACGCCTTGTTGCACATGTGGCAAAAAAATATTCGGGTGAGAGAGATAATGAAGATTTAATTTCTATTGGAATAATAGGCCTTATAAAGGCAATAAATTCATTTGATATAAATAAGGGAAACCGTTTAGGAACCTATGCGGCAAAATGCATTGAAAATGAAATGCTAATGATGTTTAGAAATGAGAAAAAAAGAAGCAGGGACGTATCGCTAAATGAACCAATAGGAACAGATAAAGAAGGAAATACAATATGTCTTATAGATGTTGTTGAGTCAGATAATGAGGACGTAATAAGTAATATGGAAAGACAGGAAAATGTAGAAATGATTAGGGATATTGTAGAAAATAAACTGACCAAACGGGAAAGAGAAATAATAGAACGACGATATGGAATGAACGGGAGGGAGAGCGAGACGCAGAAAATAATTGGTATGGATTTAAACATTTCAAGGAGCTATGTAAGTCGTATTGAAAAGAGAGCATTAGAAAAAATAAAATCGACAATTGACTATTCATATAAAATGTGATAACTTATAACCTAAATAATAACGGAATGTTTGGAGGGTATATGGTTAGTAAAGTTAATTGTTGTGCAATTACGGGAACGGAAGTTTTACCGATTTGTGTTGAAACAGATGTATGTAGTGGCTTGCCATCATTTGATATGGTAGGCCTTTTATCGTCAGAAATAAAAGAGTCAAGAGAGAGGGTAAGAACCGCAATAAAGAATTCGGGATTTATGATTCCGCCAAGAAGAATAACGATAAATTTGGCTCCTGCGAATATAAGAAAATCAGGAACTTATTTTGATTTGCCAATATCTGCGTCGATTCTTAAAGCACTTGATATAGTAAAACAGGATGTCAGTAAATTTATGATTGCGGGAGAATTAAGTTTAAATGGAGATGTGATAAAGGTTAATGGAATATTACCTATGGTTTTAATGGCAGTGTCAAAGGAAATTAAAGTATGCATCATTCCTGAAGAAAATTATGGAGAGTGTGTAGCCATTGAAGGGATAGAGATAATAGGAGTGAAAAATCTTGCAGAATTAGTGTATGTGTTAGATATGAATCCTGATGAGTTGAGCGAGGAAATATTAAGGCAGAAAGCTAATTTTGAAGAAAAGAAGATTCAGGAAGAAATAGAGGAAAGTTATGATTTTGCAGACATTTGCGGACAGGAGCAGGGAAAAATAGGAGCGATGATTGCAGCAGCGGGAAGACACAATATGCTTATGGTTGGACCACCGGGCGCCGGAAAAACTGTAATAGCAAGGACTATTCCTACAATACTTCCTGATATGACATTTGAAGAGAGAATACAAATATCAAAGATTCATAGTATAGCAGGGAAATTAGATGGAAGACTAGTGGATAAAAGACCATTTTGCAGTCCGCATCATACTACAACGGTAACGGGAATGACGGGCGGCGGAATGAAACCAAAAGTAGGACAGGTTACCCTTGCTCATGGTGGAGTATTATATTTAGACGAATTTCCTGAATTTTCGAGAAATGTTATTGAAGCATTAAGGCAACCATTAGAGGACAAAAAAATTGTGCTTTCAAGAAATAGTGGAAGCTATGAATTTCCTGCAGATGTGATACTTATAGCATCAATGAATCCGTGTAAGTGTGGATATTATCCTGATAGAAACAGATGTAGCTGTACACAAAGGGAGGTTAATAAGTATTTGTCAAAAATAAGTGGACCTATATTAGATAGATTTGATTTATGTGTGTATTTAAACAGAGTAGAGTATAAGGATATTAAAAAAAGTGAAAAAACCTCAGAAAAGATGAAAGAAAGGGTTATTGCAGCAGCACAAATTCAAAGGGAAAGATATAAGAATGAAACAGTGTCTTACAATGGACAGTTAGATGGCAGAAATATTAAAGAATTTTGTAAATTAAATAAGCCTGAAGAAGAACTTATGGAACAGATTTTTAATAAATTTAAATTGAGCATGAGGGCGTATGGAAAGGTATTAAAAGTAGCAAGAACGATAGCAGATTTGGACGAGAGAAAAAATGTTTCAAAGGGCGATATATCAAAGGCTTTGACATTTAGAACTCCGGCTTGGATGAAGTAAAAAGGGGGATACTATATATATGGAAGAAAGAGATTATTTTGCATGGATTTCAACTGTAAAAGATATACAATATACGAAGTTAAACAGACTGATAAAAGGTGTAAATGGAATAGAAGAATTGTATCATTCAAGTGAGAAAAAATTACTAAATATGACAGATATTACAAAGAAAGATGTTGAGGCAATTCTTAAGGCAAAGACTGAATTTGACAAAAACAGATTTTATGATGAATTAGAGAAGAATAATATAAAATTTGTCACAATTAAAGACGACGAATTTCCAGATAAATTAAGGATATTTGACCATAAGCCATATTTCCTTTTTTACAAAGGGAGCCTACCTGATAATGATAAAAAATCAGTTGCAATGGTTGGGGCAAGAGCGTGCAGTAATTATGGAAGAAATATGGCGAAAAGTATAGCTAAAGAACTGAGTGAAAACGGAGTGCAGATAATTAGTGGAATGGCAAGAGGAATTGATACATACAGTCAATTAGGAGCAATTGAAGGAGGAGAAAAAACTTTTGCAATTGTTGGATGTGGAGTTGATATTGTGTATCCTATAGAAAATATTGAACTTTATGAAAATATTATAGAATATGGTGGGATAATTTCAGAATATCCACCGGGAAGCAAACCTCTTAATTGGCATTTTCCGCAGAGAAACAGAATAATAAGTGGATTGGCGGATATAGTAGCAGTAATCGAGGCAAAAGAAAAAAGCGGTTCGCTAATAACTGTGGAATGGGCATTAGAACAGGGCAAAGATATTTACGCACTTCCGGGGAGAGTTGGAGACGCTTTAAGTGGCGGTTGTAATAGGCTTTTAAAGGTTGGTGCAGGGGTATTAACATCGGCAAAAGATATACTTGAAGAATTGCATATAGAAGAAAAAAATAGGGCTTCAAAAATAACGTCCCAAGAAAATTTACTTGAAAAAGATTTTTCCTTGGTGTATATTGAGTTAGGTTTACAGCCGATTAACATCTCAGAATTGATAGAGAAAACCGGCATTGAATATGAACGTTTATCAGAAATATTGTTACAGTTACAACTAGATGGAATGGTAGAACAACCAATGGAAAATTATTATGCAAGGGTTGTAGTGTGACATAAATAAAAATATAAAGGGGTAATTATGGCGAAGTATTTAGTTATAGTGGAATCACCGGCGAAAGTTAAAACAATTAAAAAATTTTTAGGAGCTAATTATGAAGTAGTAGCTTCAAATGGTCATATTAGAGACTTACCTAAAAGTACGCTCGGAATAGATATCGAACACGATTATGAACCAAAATATATAACCATCAGAGGTAAAGGTGGAAAACTTGCAGAATTAAGAAGACAGGTTAAAAAATCAGATAAAGTGTATCTTGCAACTGACCCTGACCGTGAAGGAGAGGCAATTTCATGGCATTTGGCAACAGCATTGAAACTTGACATGAAAAAAACAGCAAGAATAACATTTAATGAAATTACAAAGCCGGCAGTAAAGGCATCTTTAAAACAGCCTAGAGATATTGATATGAATCGTGTTGACGCACAGCAGGCAAGAAGAGTTTTAGACAGAATGGTAGGATACATGATTAGTCCGCTATTATGGGCTAAGATAAAAAGAGGATTAAGTGCAGGTAGAGTTCAGTCTGTTGCACTTCGTATGTTATGTGACAGAGAAGAAGAAATAAATTCATTTATTCCTAAGGAATATTGGGATATGAATGCAATTTTAAATGTCAAAGGAGAAAAGAAACCATTAACAGTTGAATTTTACGGAGATGGAAATGGAAAGATGGAAATTACCGGAAAAGAACAGCTTGATGGTATTATAAAGGAATTACAGAATGCTGATTTTACAGTAAAGGATGTAAAGAAGGGAAGCCGTTCAAGAAAGAGTCCGGTTCCGTTCATAACAAGTACATTGCAGCAGGAAGCTTCAAAAACTTTGAATTTTTCAACTCAAAAAACCATGAGACTTGCACAGCAGTTGTATGAAGGTGTGGATATTAAGGGAAGAGGAACAATAGGTTTGATTACTTACCTTCGTACTGATTCTACAAGAATTTCAGATACAGCAGAAACTCAGGTTAGAGAATTTATAGACAAGACATATGGTGCTGAAAATATAACAAAAGAAGTTAATACAAGTAAATCTAATAAAAAGATACAGGATGCTCATGAGGCAATAAGACCTACAGATGTAAATATTACACCTGCTGAGGTTAAAGAACAGCTTAGCAGAGACTTATTCAGATTGTATCAGTTAATATGGAAGAGATTTGTGGCAAGTAGAATGGCAAGTGCCGTATATGAGACTACATCAGTAAAAGTTGCAGCAGACAAATACATTTTTAATGCTTCAACTTCAAAGCTTAACTTCCAGGGATTTATGCAGGTTTATACAGATAGTGACAGCGAAAAAGTAACAACGGATAATGTAATTGCAAAACTTACAAAAGAATCAGAATTGTCATTAGTTGAATTTAATGAAAATCAACATTTTACACAGCCACCTGCTCATTTTACAGAAGCTGTACTTGTTAAGGCACTAGAAGAACAGGGAATTGGACGTCCAAGTACTTATGCTCCAACAATTACAACAATTATTGCAAGAAGATATGTTACAAAGGAAAAGAAGAATCTTTATGTAACAGAACTTGGAGAAGCGGTTAACAATGTAATGAAGACAGCATTTAGCGCAATTGTAGATTTGAACTTTACTGCAAATGTTGAATCACTTTTAGATATGGTGGAAGAAGGAAAAGTAGAATGGAAGACAGTTATAAGAAACTTCTATCCTGATTTAGATGCCGCTGTAAAGAGTGCTGAAAAGAAATTAGAAAAGATTACAATTGCTGATGAAGAATCAGATGAAATATGCGAAGAATGTGGAAGAAGAATGGTTATCAAATACGGACCGCACGGTAAGTTCCTTGCATGTCCGGGATTTCCAGAGTGTAGAAATACAAAACCATATCTTGAAAAGACAGGAATCCCTTGTCCTAAATGTGGAAAGGAAATTATTCTTAAAAAAACACAGAAGGGAAGAAGATACTATGGATGTATCGACAATCCTGAATGTGATTTTATGTCATGGCAGAAACCTTCTACAGAAAAATGTCCTGAGTGCGGTGGATATATGCTTGAAAAAGGAAACAAGTTAGTATGCGCAGACGCGACATGTGGATATGTTACAGATTTGAAGAAAAAAGAGGAAGTAAAATAGATGAAATTTAAAATGGTTCATGAAAACTACAATGTAGTTGACTTAGATAAATCAATGGAATTTTATTCAAAAGCTTTAGGATTAAAAGAATCACGCAGAAAAGAAGCAAAAGACGGCTCATATATAATTGTCTATATGTCAAACGAAGAAGCAGATTTTGAATTGGAATTAACATGGTTAAAAGAGTGGGAAGGAAATTATAATCTTGGAGATTGTGAATTCCATCTTGCATTTGAAACAGATGATATGGAAGCAGCTCATAAACTTCATGAAGAAATGGAATGCATTTGTTTTGAAAATAAAGAAATGGGAATTTATTTTATTGAAGACCCTGATGGATATTGGTTAGAAATTGTTCCAGCAAAATAGAGGTAAATGAATGAAGGTTACGTATTTAAAACATAGTGGTTTTATGGTTGAAAGCAGAAATTATATATATTTGTTTGACTATATTGGTGGAAACATAGATAAAGCCATAAAATCGGACAAGAAAATTTACGTAATGGTAAGCCATATTCATGATGATCATTTTAGTAAAATAATATTTGATATAGCAACTAAGCATGATAATGTAACATATATTTTATCTTACGATGTTGTTAAGAAAATAAAGAAAAATGCTGTGCTGTCAAAAATGGTTGAGCAACTTAATATAATAAGAGTTCAGGCTCATGAAAAATACAAGATAGATGATATAGTTGTTGAAACATTGAAATCAACAGATGAGGGCGTGGCTTTTATAGTAAGTGAAAAAGATGGAACAATATATCATGCAGGTGATTTGAACTGGTGGCACTGGGATGGAGAACCAAAATCCTGGAACCGAAATATGGAAGTTAATTTTAAAAGAGAGATTGATAGCATGAAGGGAAGAAAGATAGATATTGCTTTCGTACCGCTTGATCCAAGACAGGAAGAAGCCTATTATATGGGAATGGACTATTTTATAAAAAATGTTGGAGCAAATGAAATTTATCCTATGCATTTTTGGGGAGAACCTGAAATAATAGACAGATATAAAAATGAGTATGGTGGAGAAAACATAGTGAGTAAGGCAGTTTTTTGTAAATAAAAAGTGCTTGAATTATAAAATGACTTATGATAAGATGTCTAAGTTAGAGTAAACACGTTTGATGAAATCGGACCGGTGCCCATGCTCGGGGTTGTCCGATGAATTGGATTCAGACGGAAGATTAAAACCAAATGGAGGTAAAAAAATGAGCGTTATTTCAATGAAACAGTTATTAGAAGCAGGTGTTCATTTCGGACATCAGACAAGAAGATGGAACCCTAAGATGGCTCCATACATTTACACAGAAAGAAATGGTATCTACATTATCGATTTACAGAAGTCAGTAGGTAAAGTTGATGAAGCTTATAAGGCTATGGCTGATATCGCAGCTGATGGTGGTACAATTCTTTTTGTTGGTACAAAGAAACAGGCTCAGGAAGCTGTTAAGACAGAAGCTGAACGTTGTGGAATGTACTATGTAAATGAAAGATGGTTAGGCGGAATGCTTACTAACTTCAAGACAATTCAGTCAAGAATTAAGAGATTAAAAGACATCGAACAGATGGCAGAAGATGGAACATTTGATGTTCTTCCTAAGAAAGAAGTTATCGAAATTAAGAAAGAATGGGATAAGCTTGAAAAGAACCTTGGCGGTATCAAGGATATGAAGAGAATCCCAGACGCTATTTTCGTAGTAGATCCTAAGAAGGAAAGAATTTGTATTCAGGAAGCTCATGCACTTGGAATCAAATTAATCGGTATCGCTGATACAAACTGCGATCCTGAAGAATTAGATTACGTTATTCCAGGTAATGACGATGCTATCAGAGCTGTTAAACTCATCGTTGCTAAGATGGCAGATGCTGTTATCGAAGCTAACCAGGGTGAAGAAATGGTAGCTGAAGAAGTAGCTGAAACAGAAGCAGAATAATTAAATTTTTTCTAAATAGGAGGATATAGTAATGGATATTACAGCAGCAATGGTAAAAGAGTTAAGAGAATTAACAGGCGCTGGAATTATGGCTTGTAAGAAAGCTTTAGTTGAAACTGATGGTAATCAGGAAGCAGCTATCGAAGTATTAAGAAAGAAAGGCGAAGCTACTGCAGTAAAGAAATCAGGTAGAATCGCAGCTGAAGGTGTTGTTGCAACATTAGTTGAAGATGGAAAAGCAGCAATCGTAGAAGTAAACTCAGAAACTGACTTCGTAGCTAAAAACGAAAAGTTCCAGACATTCGTAGCTAACGTAGTTAAGCAGATCGTTAACTCAGATGCAGCTGACGTTGAAGCTTTATACGCTGAACCATGGGCTCTTGACACATCAAAGACTGTAAAAGACGAATTAACATCACAGATTGCTGTTATTGGTGAAAACATGAACATCAGAAGATTTAAGAAAATCGTATCTGACGGTGTTGTTGTATCATACATCCACGCTGGTGGAAAGATTGGTGTATTAGTAGAAGCTGATGCACAGGCTAACGAAACTGTTGAAGCATCAATGAAGACTATCGCTATGCAGATCGCAGCTATGAGTCCACAGTATATTAGCAGAGAAGACATCTCAGATGATGAACTTGCTAAGATGAGAGAAATCACAATTGATAGTGCTTTAAATGATGTAGCATCACTTCCAAAGCCAATTCAGAAAGATATCTTTGCTGAAGCATTAAGCACAGATGCATTAAGCGCTGAAGACAAAGCAATCTTAGAAGAAAAACAGAACGACAAGTACTTATTCAACTTCCTTTCAAAAGAAGCTATTGCTTCATTAGCAGCTATTTCAATGAGCAAGAAGGAAGAAATCTGTGCTAACAAGATCTTCAACGGTTTAGTTGAAGGACGTATTTCTAAGCAGTTAAAAGAAGTATGTCTTCTTGATCAGACATACGTTATGGCTGCAGACGGAAAGCAGACAGTAAAAGCATACTTAGCAGAAGTTTCAAAAGAAGTTGGTGCTCCAGTTGCACTTAAGAGCTTCATCAGATTTGAAACAGGCGAAGGTATCGAAAAGAAAGAAGAAGATTTCGCAGCTGAAGTTGCAAAACAGATGAAATAGTCAGGCTAAAGCCGTGCAAATAAAAAGAAGAACATCCACGAGCCATGTTTACATGGGCGAGAGGGTGTTCTTCTTTTTTTGGCTCTTTGTCAAGCATGGGGGTAATCACTTATATATATCGTGTGTGATTTGTAATCACACACGATTTTTATATAGTATCACATGATAACATTATTCTGTTTCTGAAATTTTCAAAATTCCTATATCCATAAGCATTTCGCTTAATTACTTTAATCTTATTATTCATTCCTTCTGTATATCCGTTTGTATATGGGCAATCAAAACTGTTGAGTATGTATTTCGCCCAATTGGCAAGTGTAATAAGTACTGAATTGAATTCATCAAGTTCACTGACAGAGGCAGCATTAATAAATTTACGAAATTTGAGTTTGGCTTCAGTACTGCTTTTAGAGTTCATAAAGTCATAAAAAAGTTCTTTTAAATAATAAGCCTGAGCTAGATCGTTTGATTGTTGTAACATTACTTCAAGAGCCTCAAGATTTTCTCCATTTAACTTATCCTTATGGGCGAGAATTAATTTACGGCTTCGTTTGAAATATTTTCTCTTTGAAGGATGCATCTGTTTTTGAATTCTAATTCGTACTCTTTCGGTAGCACCGGTTACCTGTTTAACCACATGAAATTTATCAATAACAATGGTTGCGTTAGGCAACAACCTCTGTGCAATATCCTTATAAACCTTGTACATATCCATAACAAAGTAACGAACATCCTTACGGTTGGGAAAGTCTCTTAAGTATTCTTCAAGCCTGTATTGGGTTCTGGAAGGAAGAATGTCAAAAACTTTATGCTCTTTTGGTGCTGTCAGAATGGAATGATATTTATTTCCACCCGAATTACCCTTAAACTCGTCGATTGAAAGTACTAAAGGAAGCGTTTTCGGTTTCTGATGTTTGATGTCTTTGAGCCGCCTGAAAATAGAGGAAACGGATATCCCCAGCTGAGAGGCGACATTTGAAACATTAAGAGAACTCTTTAGCAAGTGTATTGCTTCAAAACATAAACGGGTGGTAAGGCGACAGTTCTTAGGAAGAAGCGAAAAAGGTTCCGTAAAATGTCTGTCACATGAATCACAGTGGTATCGCCGTTTTCTATAATGAAGGAAAGTACTTTTTCCCATAATGGGGCTGTCTTTAATAATGGAAGTCCTGTAGTCATGAACTTTGTTGGTTATGGCTTTACAGTGAGGACAGACACAGTCTTTACGCTTTAACATGAAGTAAATATGGTTTTCTTTTGATGTATAATCGATATTTGTGATAAAAAGGTCTTTTATTTCCAGTATATTTGAAATATAATCATTGTTAGGCATAGTAATAATCTCCTTTGTGGTTTTGTGGTGATTCTATTATAAGAGATTATTTTATCTATGCCTACTTTTTTGTAGAAATATCACAAAAGATAAAAAAGGAACTATACCTTACCCCCAAGTAAAGTATAGAACCTATTTAATAAGATTTTCTTCTTCGTGTAATATTAAATGTGTCGGCTGTAAAATTAACAAAAATTTAATTGGATTTTCATTGACCCATATAACACCTTACAATATAATAAAAGCAAATATATAGCTTATAAAGGAGGTTCCTTAATGACGAAAAAAATAACCGCAATATTCTTGGCATTGTGCATGGCAATTTCCGTTTTGCCGATGACCATTCAGGCGGCATCAAAGCCCGATATTAAGGTTGGCGACTATGTTAAAATGGGCGCGTATAACAATGCCTCAATTCTTTGGCGATGTGTAAGCATTGACAATAACGGACCGCTTATGCTTGCAGACAAAATTGTTGACACCCTTGCATATGATGCCAAAACAAATGACAACAGCAATTCAAAATCACACAGCAGAAGCTATAAGCGTGATGATTACGGTTCTAACTATTGGAAAGACAGCAATATGCGTTCTTGGTTAAATTCGACCGCAGCTGAAGGCAAAGTCGATTGGCTTTGTGGCAACCCTCCGAAAGACGGATATGTAAGCGGTGTGGGAGCGTACAACGAAAAAGCGGGTTTTCTCAACGCTTTTTCAAAATCTGAAATTGCGGCAATGAAAACCGTTACCCAGCGTTCTCTCGTTTCTCATCCCGAATACAACAAGGGCATAGTTGATGGAGACGCAAATTCGGATTTGTTATACTACACCGATATTTCGGAAGCGGTGGCAAACTACGACAGTTCATATTTTGAAACTACAACCGAAAAGGTTTTTCTTCTTGATGTAAAGCAGGCTAATGCCGTGTGGAAAAATCTCAAAGGTTATTATGTTGCGTATAATAATGACGGTATGGCTTGGCCTTATTGGCTTCGCACTCCTGTTACCGATTGCAATCACGATATGCGTTATATCAGTTCATCGGGTCAGGTCGGTCGTTATGCTCCGTGGTATTCCGATTTGGGCGTAAGACCTGCATTTTATCTCGATTCCGAATATTTTGTTATAACTTCCGGCAGCGGCTCACAAAGCAGTCCTTATATCGGCTCTGCTCCAAATAAGCAAGAGGATGATTATACAATTTCGGAACCTGCCGAGGACGCAAATCCCGATTGGAATGTCAGCACCGAGCAAAGCATTCAGCTCACCCTCGGCCCGTGGTATTCAAATGACGGAAAATATTCTAATCCTACCATCCCTGTTTATACCATCCAAAAAACACGCAGCGACACGGAAAATATGGTTGTTGTCGTTTGCGGCGAGGGATACACAAAAAGTCAGCAGGGCAAATTCATCAATGATGTCAAACGACTTTGGCAGGACGCTATGAAATATGAACCGTATCGCAGTTATGCCGACAGATTCAATGTTTACGCTCTTTGCACAGCTTCCGAATCGACTTTTGACAATGGTGGAAGCACCTTCTTTGATGTTATAGTCGACAAATATAATTCGCCTGTTATTTCTAATAATCTCCACGGAAGTCAGTGGAAAAATCATATTTTTGAGAGATGTATCGGTCCTGAATTTATCGAGAAAATTCACGATGCTCATATCAAAAAAAAGTGTGATCCAAACACAATTCCGTCCGGTTCGGAATATGAGCCTTATTATTATGTTCACGATTATATTGCTCAGTTCGCTATGGTTGTAAACACAAAATCAGATTTCGGCGGTGCTTATAATAACCGTGAATATGGCTTCCATTATTTCATTTCGCCATCAGACAGTTATCGTGCGTCAAAAACTTTTGCACACGAGTTTGGACACGGTTTGCTCGGTCTCGGTGATGAATACAGTAACGGATATTTGCTTGACGATAAGGAACTTAAATCACTCAATCTTTCCTCGGTTGAAGACCCGGAAAAGATAAAATGGCGACAGCTTTTAGGTTTTAGAAACACATATACTTGCCGCAATGCTTACGGCTCAAAAATGCTTGTTTCAAGTTATGAGTGCATAATGAGAGACACAAACTATCAATTCTGTGAGGTTTGCCGTTTGCAGGGCTTCAAGCGAATGTCTCAGCTTGTTAAGGATGTAGACCTTTATGTTGCAACTCCCGAGGTTAAGGAATATACGGGCGCTTATTCAAAGCCGTCTGATTTTACCGACCTTGAAACAAGTTCATATTATAATTACACATATAATCGCAATGACCGACTTTTGAGCGGCAACAGCAAAAGCAGATTTAATACTAATATGAACGGTAAAAAAATCGAGCTTAGAACTGTTATTCAAAACATTTCAGATAAAAATGCACGACAATTAAAATTCAAAATGTGGATTAAGCACTCCGACGGAAGCGTTGCGACCGATTCATCGGGGAATCCGCTTCAAACAGTACAAACCTTTGACATTCCTGTTTGGAATGATAAGGCAAATTTCTGGCCGCTCGGTGCTTTGGATCACATCAAAAGCGACTTTAATTCAGGCTTAAAGAGTTGCTCGCTTATTTATCAAATTCCGTCTGATGCACAGCTTAAGAGCGGCGATACCGTGGCATTTCAGGTGCTCGATGAAAACGGAAATGTGCTTGCAGACGACAATACGGAAACACAGCGCTACACAACCGTTTCAATTCAGTATAAATTTGAGGACGGCTCTGAAATTCCAAACACTGCCGGCGGAACATTTACCGTGCCATACGGCACAAAGCTTGATTTAACACCGGCAAAAACACTTTATGATTATGAATTTATAAAGGTTGACGGCTTGAATAAGCCTATTGTTTCGGACGGAACGGTTGTTACATATTATTACAAAAATAAAAACGAAGAACACACTCACAATCTGACTTTGGTTGCTGCGAAAGCTGCCACCTGCACTACTGCGGGCAATTCCGCATACTACACCTGCGATGGCTGTGACAAGTGGTTCGCAGATGCAACAGGATCGGTAGAAATTACCGATAAAACCAGTGTGAAGATTCCGGCTCCCGGACATACCGCAGGCACAGAATGGAAGTCTGATGATACTAACCACTGGCATGAATGTTCTCGTTGCCACGACAAAAAGGACGAAGCGGCTCACAGCACCAGCGAGTGGATCATTGACACGGCAGCTACCGAAACCGCAGAAGGCGCTAAGCATAAGGAATGCACCGTCTGCAAGAAGGTTCTTGAAACCGCAACGATCCCCGCAACAGGCAGCAGCCATACCAATAGCTACGGCGTATACGTTGGAATGACATATACGGCAGGAAATTTAATATACCAGATTACATCAATTGATACTGCAACAGTAGGACAATCAAAGGTTATTGGTGTAGTAGCTGCTAAAAAGAATAAAATAAAGAAAGTTACAATTCCGGACAGAGCAGATTGTAAGGGATATAGATTAAATGTAACAACAATTGGTAACAATGCGTTTGCCGGCTGCAAGGCCCTTGAGAAGCTTACAATAGGTAACAAGGTAACTGTTATCGGAAAAAATGCATTTAAGAACTGCTCAAAACTTGAAACAGTAGTAATTGGAAAAGCAGTTAAGACAATAAGTTCTAAGGCATTTATAGGAGATAACAAGATTAAGAAGATTACATTCAAAGGTGACAAACTTAAGACTGTAAAGAAGAATGCATTTAGCAAGAAAGCAAAGAAAAATATTAAGTCTAAGAAGACTAAACTTAAAGGAAATAAGAAAGCCATTAAGTTGTTTAAGAAGAAACTTAAAATTAAATAATTAAAAAGTAATTAAAGAGGCTAGCTTTTCAAGAGTTGGACATGTCATGTATGTCTTGTATTCTGCGAAAAGGTAGCCTCTAATAAGTTTATTAAGAGGGAGATAGTGTGAAAGAAAGTAGAAACAAGCCATAAATTGGCGCACTTGAATAAGCTGTCTAAGGCAGGCAACTTTTTTGAAGTGTTATAGAGTTAAAAAAATAGATTAAGAAGCTAATGGCTTATCAGGTGGAAGTGTTCCTTCACGTTGTAATAGCTTCTTTGCCTGTCTGATAGCTTTTGCCTTTTGTTTTTCAACAAGAGCTACAGGCATATCGATTTTATAAAGATTGCTCGGATTCCACTCCTCACCGGTAGACAGCATCTGGTAGATGGCAGTAAGAATCATACGGGCAATAGCGATAATGGCTCTTTTCTTGCCACGACGTTTAACTAGAGCTTCATATTTCTTTTTGTAGTAAGGAGATTTGTCAGATTTTACGGCTGCATGAGCACATTGTACTAATGCAGGCTTGAGGTAGACACCAGCACGCGTAATCCAGACAGATTTCTTCTTACCAGCAGATTCATTGCTGCCAGGCGTTAAACCAGCCCAGCAACATAAACGTTTGGAACCCGAGAACTGAGACATATCCGTACCGATTTCGGAGATGATAGTGATTGCACTATCACGTTTGACACCCGGAATGGTACAGAGGAACCGGACAGCATTTTCAAAATCAGGATTAGAAGAAATCATATTTTCTATCATTTTATCAATATCATTGTTTTCGGCTGTGATATAATCCATGTGTGCGCGAACAAGACGCATACGGTATTTTTGGGTATCAGTTATCTGATATCCTTCGACGGATTCTATAACAGCATCTTCTTTGGATTTGAGGTTTCTAAGAAGTTTAGATGCGATTTCTTCGTGGTTAATGGATGTCCCCGATTGATCAAGCAGATAGTCAATAATGGACGTGGATGACTTCACAAAGATATCGGAAACAACAGAATCTAATGCAACATTACAAACAGTAAGAGCATTCTGATATCTATTCTTTTCACTTGAACGACAGGAAACGAGCTTGTAACGATAGCGGGTGTATTCACTCAGAATACGGACTGCCTTGCAAGGAATATAACTGCCTTTGACAAGCCCAAGACGGAACAAGTCTCCAATCCATTTAGAATCTTTGGTATCATCTTTGTTGCCTTTTACAGCCTTTACCCATTTGGGATTGGCAATGACAACATTGATTTCATCTTCCAGAATATTAAAGACAGGAATCCGGTATTTTCCTGTGGATTCCATACAGACATCAAGGCAGTCGTTGTCGAGAAGCCATTGACTGAACTGCCACACAATTATATTGGATATTCGAGGAGGAAGATGAATAGAGATTTACGAATAAATGGATAAAAATTATCAATAAAGAACTTCTTTCCATACACGAAAAGTGGTTGAGCAGAATTATAAAAAATCCAAAAATAGCATAGGTTAAGAAGTCAGTTGTAGTAGAAATAGGTTGGGACCCCGTGTCCCAACCTTTCCTTTTTGCACATCAACCAAATAATTTAAACCACAATATGGTTTATTATCCTAAATCCCATCCACGATAGAATTCGACATCGACACACCGCAATAGTAAAATATAACCATAAAGTTTGAGAGCAACAGGCCTTAAAACTTTAAATCAAAAATAAATAAATGCCTTATTGAGAACAGTAGTTTAAGAACTGACTGTTTTTCAATAGGGCATTTTTTATTGCAAAAATGGAGGTGTCTTATGAAAAGTGAAAGCATTTTAGTTGTTCCACCATAAGAGTGAAACAGAGCATAAATGAGAACCTCTCCCTTTATTTGTTAGAGGGGCTTGGCGATTATTAATCAGGTACTTAAATAAAAATTTTCTTGTCCAATGAGAATACACAACTTATCGCATAATATCATAACTAATCACAAAAGTTGGACCGAATTTGGTCCAAAGTTAGTCCAGATAAAATGGACCAACTTTAAAAGAAGAGTTTGCTTAATTCTTTGTTAATAACTAAATTAGATTGCTATGAAATATTTATTAAATATTAAAATAATGAAATAAAAATGTATGCGAATAAGAGAACAACGTTCTATTAATAAAATATTTTATAGCAGTTCAAAAATTAGGATGTACGAATTAATGTCTAAATAAAAAATATTGTACTATTTAAAAGATAAAAATATAAGACTCGCACCACTGGTGCGAGAAATTAATTAAAGAAGAGGATATTTGTACCATAGTAGATGAAATTTTCTTATATGGTACAGATAGAGATTTTGTCTGGCTTAAATAAGAAGAAATCTGTACCATATATATGAAAATAACCATATATGGTACAAAAGTGGGTAAGTTGAGTGATAGCAAGCTGGATATGTGTACCATATAGAAGAAAATATAATTGTGTGGTACATATTGGTTTAAAAGAATTTGGCTAAAATAGAAAAGTATAGAGAATACTAGAAAAATAAATAAAACACTAGGTTAGTGAAAAATAATCTTGTTTTTTTAGGTTTATATCATGATATAATAAATGTGAGTGGAAGAACAAAATTGAAGTGAATATATGACATTCAATAGAAATCGGGAATAAAAATTTTAGAAAATAAAAAATAATAAAAGGAGGGATGTTGTGCAGAATGATAATTGCATAGTAGGAGATAATGTGGAACTGTGTTCATTAAACAGCGAAAATCGAGATGAGTATTTAAAAGTATTCAAAATTGCATTCAATTTTGCAGAACTGTTTTCCACGTCTGAAGAACTTTGGAGAACAATGAGTGGAATGATTAGGACAGATTCAGACAGAATAGTCAGATTTGCTATTAAAAATAGTAATGACAAAAGAAGCTGTGGTTACATTAATTATGAATTTGAAAAAGATATGCCAAGTATTGATATAGCAATAGAATCCAAATATAGAAATAACGGATATGGATACGAGGTTGCAAAGTTATTGTGTGAATACTTACTGTCACAGAAAAAATTGATGCTGTTTTGTGGCACGCTATGCCTAAAAATGCAGCGTCAATTCGAATTGTTAAAAAGCTTGGTGGAAAACAAATCGATGGGAAAAGTATTATAGAATGGTCTATGGCGGAAAATTTTGGAAACGAGATTATAGAAAACAATGAAATTCCGGAAGTATTTACTTATGTTATAAAACAGGAGTGTCAGTAAAAAGAATGATAAATAACAATTTAAAATTAGATTGTGTTTAATGAACAAATAACTAAAGGTTTGATAGGTAAGGAGGCAATCATATGAAGAGAACATTAAGTTTTATATTGAGCATAGTACTAGTAATTTCTGTGTTTATGGTTTCAGAAAGAGATGTAAATGCAAAGACAGTTAAGAAGAGCGGTTATTATTATACAGTATTACGAGGAAAAAAATCTAAGGGTTATAATATTTATATTAAAAAATTTGAAATAAAGGGCAATAAGATAATAACATATGGAACTTTTGAATATGGAAAAAGCGAGCCAACAGGAAAAACAATAAAATCGCGAAAGAGAACATTTGTATTATCGAAGAAGTGTAAATATATGGATGGCTGGGGGATTCCAGGTGGAAAAAAGAAAATCTCAAAAAAAGAAGCAATGAGATTGTTGAAATTTTACTATCAACCAGGTGATGATAGTGCTACATGTTGCATATTTAAAGTTAAAAATGGAAAAGTTGTTAAATTTATGATGGGACAGTCATAATAAAAAATTATTAAGATATAGATACACATTAATATGATTATAGAAAGGGGACTACCGATAATTTATTATGAAAGTAGAGTTATTAATTTAAAACTTGACGAAACAACGCTTAAATTAATTGACAAAGAATATGATCTTATGGCAATGAATGCAGATGCTGAAGTTGTACAAAAAAGTAAAAAGCAATTAGGACAAATGGAAGCGATTCTTGGAAATGACAAGACCATAGACTCTCTTGTTTGTGATATTTTGAATCATTATGAAAATAACAGAGCAAATATTCTTACAGGAAAAGCAATTATTGTTGCATATTCACGTTCTATTGCAATGAAAATATATAAGAGAATATTAGAGCTACGCCCTACTTGGAATGAAAAAGTAGGAGTAATTATGACTGACAGTAATAAAGATCCGGAAGAATGGAAAGAAATCATTGGCAATAAACGTCACAAAGAAGA
Organism: Eubacterium album; assembly: GCF_025336545.1. Taxonomy (NCBI): domain Bacteria; kingdom Bacillati; phylum Bacillota; class Clostridia; order Eubacteriales; family Eubacteriaceae; genus Eubacterium; species Eubacterium album. The sequence continues at coordinate 23,213 of NZ_JAODBU010000005.1, forward strand.
AATGGCAAAAAAATTTAAAGATAACGATAACCCATTCAAAATCGCAATAGTAGTTGATATGTGGTTAACAGGATTTGATGTGCTTTCATTGGCAACTATGTATGTTTATAAACCAATGAAAGGATATAACCTTATGCAGGCAATAGCAAGGGGTAACCGTGTTTTTGAAGATAAAGAAGGTGGACTTGTAGTTGATTACGTAGGTATTGCATCAGCTCTTAAGGAAGCAATGAATGATTATACTACTAGAGACAAGAAGAATTATGGGGACACTGATGTTGCAAAAGTAGCATATCCTAAGTTTTTGGAAAAGTTATCTATATGTCAGGATTTCTTCCACAAATATGATTATTCTAAATTCATTACAGGAACAGATTTAGAAAGGTCAAAAGCAATAAGCGGTGGTGTAAACTTTATAGTGGATATAGGAAAAGAGGAAGAAAAAACAGAGTTTTTAAAAGAAGCACTGCTCTTGAAGCAGTCATTATCGCTTTGTTCATCGCTGGTAGAAGAGTCGTTACGTGTTGAAGCAGCATTTTTTGAGTCAGTTAGAGTACTAGTGACAAGATTAATGAATCAGGGACAGGGTAAGAAGATTTCTCTTCCGGAAATGAATGCAAGAATAAATGAATTATTAAAAGCAAGCATAAAAAGTGACGGAGTAATTAATTTGTTTTCAGATGTATCTCAAAACTTTTCACTTTTTGATCCTAAATTCCTAGAAGAAATATCTAAAATGAAGGAAAAAAATCTTGCAGTAGAATTGTTAAAGAAACTCATAGCAGAACAGGTATATGTATACAGAAGAACAAATGTAGTTAAATCTGAAAAATTTAGCGAGATTATACAGAATGTTATGAATAGGTATCTCAACGGAATGCTTACAAATGAGCAGGTAATTGAAGAACTTCTTAATCTTGCTAAACAGATTACATCAGCAAGTAAAGAACGGGAGAAGTTAGGCTTAACAGCAGATGAATTAGCATTTTATGACGCGTTGACTAAACCACAAGCCATCAAAGATTTTTATGAAAATGAAGAGTTGATTGCTATTACAAAAGAATTAGCGAATACATTACGAAAAAACAGAACAATCGATTGGCAAAAAAGGGATTCAGCAAGTGCAAAAATGAGAATGATGATTAAACGTCTGCTTAAGAAACATAAATATCCACCGGAAGGTATGGATGATACTGTTCAGACGGTTATGACTCAGTGTGAATTATGGGCCGATAATAATGATATGGAAAGAGAAAATGAGCAAAACGAAAAGACTAAGAAAGTAAAAAAATATGATACAGACAATGCTACAGAAGGATTATTAGTTGCAGAAGATAGTGCCAGTTATGCAGATAAATTAAGTGAGAATGAAATAATTTATGAAATACAGAAGCATGGCTTTTCACAAAATGATGCAAATAAAATTTTTTCAGTACTCAATCAATACAATAATTGTGTTGATGACAAATATTTTAAGAAAGTAGTTTCTTTTGGGGGTGAAAGAAATAGTGCTTATTATTTGAACTATATGATTCCTGAAGAAACTAGTTACTATTGTGTCAACATAAAAAAGAAAACGTTAGAATTGCTTCTTTTACTTGCAAATAAATTTACACCTTTAGGAGTAGTTTCGGATGTGTTGAAATTTATGAACACTTTGAAATTTGAGTTAGAACCGGAAGAAATATGTATATATGCATACATTAAAAAAATGAATAAAAAGAGTAAAATAATTTTGATTAATAATTTGATAGATGAAATTAAGAAAAACCTAGGTGTATGTAATGAAGATAAGTATTTGTGTAAATATGCTGATGAGGGAAAATGTATTTTAAACGAAAATAATATAAACGCTGTTTTGGATGTACTACAACGAAAAAATGTAATAAAAAGGTATTCTACATGGATAGAATTGGTAGAGGAATTATAGGATATTTAAAGATTTCTCTATAGATAAAAAGGGATATGCTGTTGATAGTAAAGTGAAACTAGCTTCTGATTTTTCAGATGATATATAAGCTTATGACTTTATTCTTAAGAAAGAGGTTAGAAGATGGATACAAATAGACTCATTGGTATGCGTGTTGTTAATATTAACCTTGATTAAAATGTTGATAAGGAAAGTAGATTTTTAATTAGGGCTTTTTTAAAATTTTTAATTTAAAAGATATTATAAATACAGATTTGTGGAAACAGAAGGTATTATATTGCTGAAGTATTAGTAAAAGAATTGAAAAAATGGTTGATATTTTCCTTTAAATAGCATATTATAATATCAACAGGACTCCCCACACCTCTCACGTAAGTGATGTGTCCCATGGGGAGACATTTTATTTTAGGGAGAAATAATTGTGGATACAATTGAAGAAAAATTAGAGAATATGGAAAATGATAATCAGTTGATTAAGTCACCGAAAACATTTGATGAACAGATGAAAATTATTAAAGAAAAAGGTTTTATAATAGACGATGAAGAGTCATGTATTGAATTTCTAAAACAGGCAAATTATTATCGTGTAGCGGCTTATTTTCTTCCATTTAGAAAAAGAGATGGAAAATACTTTTCGGATATAAATTTTCAGAGAATTAAAAGAATTTACGAATTTGATAGCAGATTAAGAGGCGTATTATTTAATTGTATAGAAAAAATTGAATTATATTTGAGAACGCAGTTAGCTTATTACAGTGGACATAACCATGGTGCTTTAGGCTATATGAATGCAGACATATATAATGAAAAGCATAACGATGAAAAATTTAAGAATTTGATTCAGGTATGTATTGAAGAAAATAAGAGAACATTGGTTGTTAAACATCATAATGAAAAATATAACGGAAAGTTTCCTATATGGGTTATAGTTGAGTTCTTTTCAATGGGAATGTTATCGTACTTTTATGCTGATATGCTATCAGTAGATCAGAAGCATATAGCAAAAGCGTTATATGAAACCTCTGTGTCATGTTTAAAAAGTTGGTTAAGATGTATTACGGAGTTAAGAAACAGATGTGCTCATTATTCAAGATTATATTATTGGTCTTTTCCAGCATTGCCTAAAATACCAAAGAAAATGGAATTATCTGGAAATAGAAAATTATTTTCACAAATATTGGTTTTAAAGTTGCTGTATCCAGACAAAGATGAGTGGAATAATTCATTTTTGGTTGAATTAAACTCAATTGTGGAAGAATATGAGCATGATATATCGTTAAAGCATATAGGTTTTCCACAAGATTGGTATGTACAATTAGTAAAATAATATTTATTTATAAGACAGATTAAAAAATCTGTCTTTTTTAATGTAAATTATAATTCCTTTTGAAAAGTTTATATCAGATTTGGTATTCACAAAAAATAATCAATTATGGTGGACTCGTTAAAAAGATATTATTAAAGTGTTGCTACTAAAAAATTTAAAGTATATACATTATTTAATAAACAATCAGAAGTAGTTAGTTTGTTCGTACTATTTTCATACCTCTTTTCGTATTATCCTCGATTTAATTACCCTCACAAAAATCTTAAAATAAGTGCATAGTCATTGAGGTACCAACCCAAGGCTTAACTTACAAATGCATAGAAAAAGTTTCTACCATATATTTGGTTTTTAATCTGCACTGCGCCGTGATTAATGCAGGCTTTGTGGTTAGAGTAGTATTATAGCGAGGCAGATTTATACTGGCGACGGTCAGATAAAAAGAAACAACTATCGGGTAAGAGTTTTGATAAGGCGTTTCTCGGTTGTGATAATCACAAAGCCCATAGACATTCAGACGTGATGACTATGTAGATGTAAGTTACCATTTATAATAAATATTATTAAAAAGAAGGTAGCAAGATGAAATATGACAAAATTGAAACAGGAGTTAATTTAAGACAGCTAAGAATAGAAAATAAATTATCAGCAGGAGAGGTCAGTGACATTGTTGATAAAAGCGAATCACACATAATGCAGCTGGAAAGAGGTAGCAGAAACCTTACAGTGGAAATGCTTTGTAAATTCGCAGATTTATATAATACCGATCCAAATACAATTCTTGGAATTAGCTCACAGAGAATGGTGGTAATGATAGACAAGTTAAAATCATTGCCAGTGGAAACAAGTGAACAGTTAATAAGAACATTTATTTCTGTAATAGACAGTTTAGATGTATTTGCAGGAGGTGGAAACAATGACAGACATGCAAAACGAAGAGCAGTCTGCAGTAATGAATCTTGATGAGGTTTGCTCATATTTGCGTATTGGAAAAACAAATGCAAGAGCTTTTTTAAAGAAGCATGAACACGATTTTGTAATACATATTGGAAATCGAAGTTATGTTGTGAAAAAGCTGTTAGATGAGTGGCTTATTAAAGAGGCAAAAAGGTAAAAAGTAAATAATATTTTGATTGAGTCGATATGCGAAGTTTGCTATAATTTTCTTGTGAAATTGTTTTACGAATATCGACTCATCTTTTTAGGAGGATTAAAAGATATGAGTAAGACAGTAAAGAAAACTACAGAAGAACTTCCAAAGTATGTGAGAAGATTAGCTGGTGGCACATATGAAGCCAGAAAGATGATTCATGGAAGAACAATAAGAGTGTCAGGAAAAAATCTGACGGAAGTAATGCTGGAGTTTGAATTTAAGATAAAGTGTATGGATAATCCATATCTGGAAGGTGTAAGGATTACACTGGATGAATGGTTTGACAAGTGGTTTACCACGTATAAGGAACCATGCATATGCAGGAATTCGATTTATCCAATGAGAAACAAATATAAGTCCACTTTTGGAAAAAAGATTGGTGACATGTATTTGGCGGATATTAGAAACATTCACATACAGAAAACCTTAAAAGAGTTAAGTGATGAAGGAAAAGCACCATCTACACTTAGGGAAGCTCTTGGACGTGTCAGGGAGTGTTTGGAATCGGCCAAGAATAACAGATACATATAGGAAAATCCTTGCTTTGACATTATAGTACCATGGAAACGAACTACAAGTAAAAGAAGATTTTTAACTGTTAAGGAGCAGAATGATTTCTTAGAGTCAGTAAGAACAAATCAATCTTATTTTTATCCGATGATAAAAATTATGCTTCAGACGGGACTTCGAGTTTCGGAGGTAGGAGGATTAAGATGGGGTGACATTGATTTCAAAAATAAAGTAATTCATGTTCAAAGAGCATTAACTTGCAATTATGAATATGGAGAGAAAGTAATGAGAATGTCACCAACAAAGACACAGAATTCAGTAAGGGATATTCCTTTTATGGGTGATGTGGAGGAGCAGTTGCTTGTTCAGAAAAAACAGCAGGACCAGACAAAGGAAAATTTGGGAGACAGATATCGAAGCGGTGAAGGAGAATTTACAGATTTAGTATTTACCACTTCAATGGGAAGTCCAATGATAAGGCATAATGCTCAAAAGGTTATCAATAAGTCTGTTAAGGCGTATAACCTTGAAGAAGGTTCAAGGGCAGTGAAGGAAAACAAATCTCCGGAATATATGGAACCGGTAAGTCCACATGCATTGAGACGAACATTTTGCACCAGATGCTTTGAAGCTGGAATTAATCCAAAAGTTGTACAGTCTGTAATGGGGCATGCAACGTATTCAACAACCATTGACATATATACAGAAGTTATGGGAGAGATGAAAGAATCGGAGTTGGCAAAGTTTACATTAGATGTAAATGCGAAAGAATTAGTAAACCAAAATTAAAAAAGCGAACCAAAAACATTAATAATATGTTATAATTAAGAAGTACAATAAAAAAATAAATTTGAAAAAATAATATTAATTTTGGTTTATGAAAAAAATTAATATGTTCTATATGACAAAATAAAGTGTGTTAATATAGATTGTTTAACAAGATTATTTGTTAAAAGATATCATAACTTATCAGATTATAAAAACAACCTACAACTAAGGTTGCAAAACAGATGAAATAATTCTAGGTAGAATAATAAGATAAGAGAAAACCCTTTAAGCGTAGGTAAGTTACTATGTTTAAAGGGTTTTTTGCGGCTCTTTGTCAAGAGTGGGGGTAAAAAGATTTTTGACACAGTGCAGAAGTTGTGTGGATTATTAAATATCCGTTTGGGGTTGATATCATCCACACGATGAAGGCGTATCTCTTTTGAAATGGTAGTAGGATCTTTGCAAAGATATTTAGCAATCTCTTTGAACGAAAGATTTTCATTTAAAGAGTCTTCAATAAATTTACGGTCTTGTAAAGTTAAATGTTTTTGATTTCCGGGAATAAGGTTTGACATAAGGAACTCCTTTCACCGTCATCAGAAGGCATAGAAAAAGAATACAAAAAGAAGAGGGAATAAGCAATATAATAGAGGAAAATGGTGTGAAAGAGTAAATTCCGTTTATGTAAAAGTAAAATCCACTGTACGGTGGGAGAGTGGATTTTAAAATTTTATTTTAGGAAAGTGAAAAATAAGAAAAGGTTTGATGAAATTGGGTGAGTGATGTAGTATAATGGATAATAGATGATTATCTATTGCTTTTATCGAAATATTATTTATCTAAAATGGAGGTATAGTATGTTTTTATTAAAAAGTTTTTTAGGTGATAAATATAATCGTGTAAATAAAATT